>NZ_SOGP01000004.1:0-42173 GCF_004403435.1 Cryobacterium sp. TMT1-66-1 | reverse complement strand
CCGGCGCCGTCGCCGGCCACGACCACGGTGCGCGGCCCCGGGGCGAGCAGCATGGCCGGCCCGTCGGGCAGCGCGTCCGGCCCGGCGGCAGGCTCAGCCGCGGCCCCAGCGGGAATCATCGGCAGTCCGACCGGCACCGCAGCCGACAGCGGCTCGCGAAAGGCCAGGTTGAGCTGGGCGGGGCCGGGAGCTGCGTTGACAACGCCGGTGGCAGCATCCATCGCCTGCCGGGCGAGCGCCACGGCAATGGTGGCCTCATCGGGTTCGCCGACCGGTGCCGGAACGTCGAGGCACAGCCGGGTGGCAACCCCGAACAGGCCAGCCTGCACGGTGGTCTGGTTTGAGCGGATGCCGCGCAGCTCGGCCGGGCGGTCGGCCGTCAGCAGAATCATCGGCACTCCGGCATGGTGGGCTTCGAGCACGGCCGGGTGCAGGTTCGCGACGGCGGTTCCCGAGGTCACCACGACGAGGGCGGGCAGACCGGTCTCGAGGGCGAGGCCGACGCTCAAAAATCCGGCGCTGCGTTCGTCGGTGCGCACGTGCAAGCGGATACTCCCGGCCCGTTCCAGCTCAGCCGCGGCCAGGGCGAGCGCCTGCGAGCGAGCGCCCGGGCACAGCACGAGGTCACGCACGCCGAGCCGAACGAATTCGTTCAGGAGGGCGACGCTGAAATCGGTCGCCGGGCTACGGGGGTTGCGGGTGGACCGCTCAGGCATCCCGACGGCCAGGCTGTTCGCCCTCGCCCGGTTCGTTCTTCTTCTTCTTCGTCGGGTCAACGCCGGCCGTACCAGCGGTGCCACCCTTGCCCGGCGTCGGGTCGTTCTTGTCGAGGTCCGCGAGGTCCTGCTCCATGCGACGGATGCGCTCTTGCTGGTCTTTTTCGTTGAACGGACGGTTCTCGCCGCTGTCCGTCTTCACGCTGCCGCCGTTGTTAAGACCACGCAGGAACTCTAAATCGTCATCCGGGGCAACGGAACGAAAGGACCGCGTGGTCGGGGTGGCGCGGCCGTGGCCGACGAGCAGCCAGAGCAGCGGGCCAATCAGCGGCACCAGCACGATGACGAAAATCCAGACCCAGCGCGGCAAGCCGCGAATGCGCTTGCGGTCGAACACAGCACACTCCACGAGGGTGTAGACGGTGAGGATGACCAGGGCTAGTCCTAGTCCGATCAAGAGCTTGGGCATAACTAGATTGTAAGCCGTTTGACCGTGAGAGACATGTGCGCCCACTCAGCCGCGGCATTCTAAGCTGGATCCATGAAATCCGTGGCCCCCTGGCTGTACTACTCCGTGTTGCGCGTCTTAATGTTTGCCGTTCCACTGGCGATTCTGCTGTCTCTGGGATTCTGGCCCTGGGCATCCGCTGTGATCGCCGCCTTGATCGGGCTGTGCCTGTCGTACCTGTTGCTCGGCAAATCGCGTGAGAGCGTTGCGCGCGACCTCTACAAAGCGCGGCACCCCGACAAGGAGCCGGTGAACCCGGATTCCGAGATCGAGGACTCGGCGTTGAACGCCGCTGAGCAGCAGTCCAACCCCGTGCAGGCCAACTCAGAACGCGAAAGCAAGTCCCAGTAGCAGCCCGTAGGCCAGCGCCGCGAGGCTCGTCAGTTTGAGGGCGAGGATGAGTTCCTTTGCCGACGTCGCGGTGATGGTGATGAGGCAGGCGGGCAGGGCCAGCAGCAGAACGAAGAACGTGAAGATTCCGAGCGGGTAGACCAGGCTGAACAGTCCGGAGATCACGAACGGCAGCAGCAGGAAGACGCAGAACACGACCCGGGAGGCCCTACTGCCGATGCGCACGGCAAGGGTGCGCTTGCCGGCGGCCTTGTCGGGCACGATGTCGCGCAGGTTGTTGACCATGAGCACGGCGCAGGCGATCAGCCCGATGGCGACGCCGCCGAGCACGCTCTCGGTGGTGAAGTCGCCGACCTGCACGTAGGTCGTGCCAGCGGTGGCGACGAGGCCGAAGAAGAGGAACACGAATAGTTCGCCGAGGCCGAGATAGCCGTACGGCTTCTTGCCGCCGGTATAGAACCAGGCGGCGGCGAGGGCGACGACTCCCACCAGCAGCAGCCACCAGTACTGGGTCAGAATGACGAGCGTCAGGCCGGCCACGGCCGCGAGGCCGAAGCAGACCAGCGCGACGCGCAGCACGGTGCGCGGGTTGGCGACACCGCCGCCGGTGAGCCGGGCTGGCCCCACGCGAAAGGCGTCGGTGCCGCGAATACCGTCGGAGTAGTCGTTGGCGTAGTTGACGCCGATCTGCAGCAGCAGGGCCACGGCGAGCGCGAGGAGCGCACGCACCGGGTGATAGACACCAGGGCCACTCGCGACGATGGCGGCGCCGGTGCCCAGCAAAACAGGAGCGATGGCGAGCGGCAGGGTGCGCAGGCGAGCACCGGAGATCCAGTCAGAGGCCGTTGCCGGCTTCACCTTCGCCGGCCCCTTGCGGGGCGGTCCGTTCTTATACGCCGGGTGGCCCGATTTGCCGCTGCCCGCGGCCTTACCGGTCTTTGGAGCGCCAAGATCAGCGCCAGCCAGTGTCGCCTGGGGGTTCAATCGTTGTTGTTTGGGCCTGACCGGCCGAGCTCCTTGTGCCACGCCCCCATGCTACTGGCCACTCACGTGCAAAGCGGGCAGCTGCGCGGTCAGCGCTCTGCGGTCGGGCTTGCCCGAGGTGAGCATCGGAATTTCCGCCACCCGCACGATGCGCGCTGGCCTGGCCGCGCGCCCCAGCGCCGCCACAACGGATGCCGCCACCCCGGCATCATCCGCAGCCTCCCCGGCCACCACCACGACCGGCACCTGGCCCCACTTCTCGTGGTCAACACCGATCGCAACGGCCTGTTCGAAACCCGGGCATGAGCGCACGACGCGTTCGACGGCATCCAGGGACACCTTTTCCCCGCCGGAAATGATCACATTGTCGGCCCGACCGAGCACCGTGACGCGTCCGTCGACGATTTCGCCGAGATCGCCGGTGCGATACCAGCGCACGCCGTGCTCCAGCTGAAACCGGTCAGTGGTGCGCGGGTCATCATCGAGGTACCCCTCGGCGAGCACCGAACCGGACAGTTCAAGCTGCCCGTCCACGACCCGCACGAGGGTGTCGCCAATCGGCACACCGTTGTAGATGCAGCCTCCAGCGGTCTCTGATGAACCGTAGGTGCGCACGACCCGCACGTCTTGCTCGGCCGCCCAGGCGATCAGATCGGGTCGAATCGCCTGCCCGCCGACCAGAATCGCGGTGAAGCGACGCAGCACGGCCAACAGGGCCGGGTCATCCGCTGCGTCGAGCAGGCGCGCCAGCTGCACCGGAACCAGCGCAGTGTAGCGCAGCGGCTCGGTCATGGTCTCGGCCAGCCGCCGAAATTGCTGCGGATCGAAGTGACCAGGCGGCAACACGACGGGGCTGGTTTCGGACGCAATTGAGCGCACGAGCACCTGTACCCCGGCGATGTAGTGCACGGGTAGGGCGAGCAGCCACTGGCCTGCTCCGCCAAGGGCAACGGCCGAGGCAGCGGCGCCGGCGAGCAAGGCGTTGGTGGCGAGCATGACGCGTTTGGGTGCCCCGGTCGATCCCGAGGTCTCGATGACGACGGCGACTCGCTTCGGCACGTCGCTGAGAGTGACCGCGGCACTGCCCACCGGCACCGGCAGCACAGCCGGCCCGCTGCCGGCGAGCGCAGCTCGCAACACGGTCAGAAAGTCGAGCGGATGCTCCGGCGCCAGCGCCCGCAGCGCCCTCACGAGTGCGCTGTCACGGCCCGGAAGCCCGCTGAGAAGGGTTCGGACACCTGTTCGCTCATGGTGTCAGCCTACGCGGCGAGGCTGCCGACATCTCAAATTTTGCAACTCGTAAGATTAGGGGTTGAGAAGACGAAAAAACCTCAGGTACTGTGGACCAAGCAAGAAGTCAACCCCTTGTCATCCACCCCGTTCGGGGGTGTACTAATGACTTGGAAAGTACGGGGAGGTCGCCATGAAAAGCACGAACGGCAGCACGAGCAAATGTGGGGGCACAGAGCCATGACAACCACCGTTCAGGAATCACGCACCACGACCGCCACGCCTCGTCGCACCGTCTCCCCGGGTAATTACAACGCCGCCTCAACGGATGCCTTCGGCGATTACCTGCGGCGCATAGGCAAGGGGAGCCTGCTCAACGCCGAGCAGGAAGTCGATCTGGCTCGCCGCATCGAGGTCGGGCTGTTCGCCGAGGCTCGGCTGCTGCAGGGTGTCGGTACGCGCGATTCGGCCGACGAGCGCGAACTCGCCTGGCTCGTGCATGACGGGCGCCGTGCCAAGAATCAGTTCATCGAGGCCAACCTGCGTTTGGTCGTGAGCATTGCCAAGCACTACTCCGGTCGCGGTGTGCCCATCATGGACCTCGTGCAGGACGGCAATATGGGGCTCGTTCGCGCCGTCGAAAAGTACGATTTCATGACCGGCTACAAGTTTTCTACCTACGCCACCTGGTGGATCCGCCAAGCCATTCACCGGGGCATGGCCGACAAGTCGCGCATGATCCGCATCCCGGTGCACACCGCCGAGAAACTCAACAAGATCAAGCGCATCCGGCGCGACCTGACCAGCGTGCTCGACCGCGACCCCACAGCACGCGAAATCGGCGAGGCCGCCCAGCTTCCCGTGCGCGACGTGCTTCGACTGCTGCAATATGACAACGAACCGATCTCCCTGCACACCCCCGTCGGCGATGGTGCCGGGGACATGGCCGAGCTCATCATTGACGATGACCTCCCCCAGCCCGACGAACACGCCACTCTGACCCTGCGGGCTGCAGACATCCGCTATTTTCTCGACACGCTGCCGCCGCGGGAGCGCTCCATTCTGAGGGCCCGGTTCGGCCTCGACGGCAACGAGCCGCGCACCCTCGACCAGATCGCCCATATCGAGGGAGTAACTCGGGAGCGGGTGCGGCAAATTGAGAAGCGCGCCCTGGCCCTGTTGCATGTACCGCGGCTGGAGCACTACCTGAGGGACTAAGGCGCCGACCGCACCGATTGCACGCGAGCAGGAGCGAGACATGGGAAAGCTGACCTACGACTCCACCCTCACCGCGGACTTCGACGATCGGGTACTGGCGCATATTCAGGTTGTCATCGGCGCAAAGCTGCGCCGTGGGGAATCGTTCTACTTCAGTTGGCGCGACGACCCGCAGGCTGGCGACGGCCGCAGCACGATCTGGATGCACCCCGGCATCCCCATCGCCTACAAATACTTCGGCAGTCGCTCACCCACCCTGAACCGCGACTGGATCGAAGTACTCATGGCCACGGCCAATTCGTCCGCCGGATTGCAGATCGTTCCGGAACCCCGCTCTGGAGCCGCACAAACGTCGGCTGCACAATCGAGTTCAGTGAAGGACGAACCATGAACCGCATCGATATTGTCTATGGCGGCAAACCATATTCGATCGGCGGCCGGTCCATTGAAGCAGTCCAGGTGGAGATCGACGGCGCCCTGGCCGCCGGGCTCCCGTACTGGTTGCGCGTGAACAGCGGTGAAGGCCGGTTCGAAGACGCCTATTTGCTTATCGCGCCCGGCATCGCCGTGGCGATGGTCAACGTCAAGCCGAACGGTGTCGATCACGATCACGACGGTGACGAGCTGTACGAACAGGATTAGCGCCCCGCTCTGGCCGTCTATCCAGCCGGAGGCTGACACACTGGAACCATGAAGACCTCACTGGATGCCACGGCCCCCCCCCTGGAAGAGCTTCTCGGTTCCGCACATGTCGTATCCCTGAAACTGTTCGACCGGTTTCGCGGGTTGGACAGCCGGGAAGCACTGCTGTTGGAAGGCCCGGAAGGCTGGACCGAGTTCTCGCCATTCGTCGAGTATGCCGATGCCGAGGCCGCCAACTGGTTGCGGGCCGCGATCGACTTCGGCTGGCAGGGCACTCCCCACGCGCTGCGCACAAGCATTCCGGTCAACGCCACCGTGCCCGCCGTTCCGACCGAGAAGGTGGCCGAGGTACTCGCCCGTTTTCCCGGCTGCCGCACCGCGAAGGTCAAAGTCGCCAGCCCCGATCAGACCCTCGCGGACGACGTCGCCCGGGTAGCCGAGGTGCGCCGCGTGCTCGGCCCTGAGGGGCGCATCCGCATCGATGCGAACGGGCTGTGGAACGTCGACGAAGCCGAACACGCCATTCATGCACTGAGCGCTTTCGACCTCGAGTACGTCGAGCAGCCCTGCATGACCGTGCCGGAGCTCGCCGATATCCGTCACCGCACGACCTATCTGAGCGTGCCGATCGCCGCCGACGAGAGCGTGCGCAAGAGCGGCGACCCGCTTGCCGTGGCCAGGGCCGGCGCCGCCGACATTCTGGTGATCAAGGCGCAGCCGCTCGGCGGCATCCGTGCAGCGCTGTCCATCATCGGCCAGACCGGACTGCCGGTCGTCGTCTCCAGCGCCCTCGACACGTCGATCGGACTGTCGATGGGCGCGCACCTGGCAGCATCCGTTCCGGGGCTGTACTTCGACTGCGGTCTCGGTACGGCGTCGTTGCTGGCCGAAGACGTCACGACCGAGCCGCTGCTGCCGGTCAACGGCGCCGTCCCGGTGCGCCGGGTCGTGCCTGATGCCGCGCTGCTGGCGCAGCACGCGGCCAGCCCCGAGCGCCGCGACTGGTGGCTAGCGCGCTTAGCGCGCACCCACGCGTTGATCGCCGCCGAGTAGCCCGGGATTCTTCCTGCGACAGCGGAAAAACGTTGTTTCAGACCGACCGAAGCAACGTTTTTTCGCTTTCGCGTCGTTAACGGCTACAGGCCCGAATAGGCGTGCAGGCCCTTGAAGAACACGTTGACGATGCCGAAGTTGAACATGACGGCGGAGAAACCGATGATCGCCAGCCAGGCTGAGCGTGATCCGCGCCAGCCGCGGGTCGCGCGGGCGTGAATATAGCCGGCGTAGATGACCCAGATAATGAACGTCCACACCTCTTTGGTGTCCCAGCCCCAGTATCGGCCCCAGGCCTTCTCGGCCCAGATCGAGCCGGCCATGAGGGTGAAGGTCCACAGAATGAAGCCAATGATGCTGATGCGGTAGGCCAGGTTTTCCAACGTTACCGACGACGGCAGCGTGGCCAGAAAACGAAGACGCAGCGCGGATGCGATCGGCCCGCGAGGCGCGGCCGCCCCCTCCAGTACGTGGTTCTCCCGCCGGGACTGCAACAGTTGCACGGCCGACAGGGCAAAGCCCAAGGCGAACATTCCGGTGCCGAGTGACGCCACGAAGACGTGGATCACGAGCCACGCTGACTGCAGAGCCGGCGGCAGCGGAGCGACCTCCACGTAGAACTGCAGGGCGGCAATGCCGAGCAGTACGAGCACGAGCCCGGTAACGAAGGTTCCGAGAAAACGCAGGTCGGAACGGACCAGCACGATCAGGAACACGGTCATGATGAGCAAGGTGCCCGTCATGGCAAACTCGTACATGTTCGCCCACGGCACCCGATCCGCCGCGACACCGCGCATGATGGTCGCCGCGAGGTGCAACGCCCAAGCCAGCACGGTCAGGGCGACGCCCACGCGAAGGCTCGACGACCGGCCGTATGGCAGCGCGGCGTCATTGTCC
The DNA here is from genome assembly GCF_004403435.1 of Cryobacterium sp. TMT1-66-1. Taxonomy (NCBI): domain Bacteria; kingdom Bacillati; phylum Actinomycetota; class Actinomycetes; order Micrococcales; family Microbacteriaceae; genus Cryobacterium; species Cryobacterium sp. TMT1-66-1. Next base: position 34,574 of record NZ_SOGP01000004.1, on the reverse strand, counting down.
ATGCGGGCGCTGATCCGGCTCAGTACGGGCCGCTTCAGCGCCGGTCGCTCGAGGGTTCGGGTGCTGCCGACGGAGGCGGCGGAACCCGCTGATGAGGCGGCATCCGCTTCGATCGAATCGGCCTCCTCGATCGCACCGACGGCACTGGACCGGCGGGCCAGGTCGATCGCGAAGGCGATGAAGGCGAGGGCGTAGACGGCCATCGCCGAATACAGCGCGTAGAGCGAGTACGAATTGAGCAGTGCGGAGTCAGTCAGATTCACAATGTAAGCCTAAGTCGATTCGGGGGTGGCGGCGACGGTTTGGTGGGAGTTGAGCAGTTTCAGGTGCCGGTCGGCTACGGCCGTGACGGCGGCCTCGAGGGCCGGGTCGTCGCCGCGGGCGAGGCCGGCGTACTCGAGCTGCACGGTGCCGTCGGCGCGGGTCGTTGCCTTCACCCAGACTCGGCGGCGCGGCACGAGCAACCCGGTGAACAGGCCGAACAATACGAGCGTGGAGAAGGAGATGAGCCAGATCTGCGTCGGGTCGTAGTGAATATCGAAGCTGGCAAAGCGCGAAACCGACTTGGTGAAGTCACCGGCGGCCGACGCGGCCGGGTCATTGTCGACGAAGCTGACCGTGCCGAGGCCGTTCGGCAACTCAGCTGAGGCGCCCGGCTTGAGTTCGATCGATTCGACTCCGGTTTTGCCGCCGGTCTGCTGGGTCAGAGTGTCGGTGACGAGCGAATAGACGGATGTCGGCACACCGGCATCGAGACCGAGGTCGCCGGTGTACACGTTGAGGGTCAGCAGCGGATATTCGAGATCGGGATAGCTGGAGAAGTTCGCTCCCGACGCCGCTTTGTCCTGGGTGGGATAGAAGAAGCCGATCATGCCGAGCTGTTCGGCCAGGCCGTCGGGAACCTTCACGATGCCCAGCGAGGTGAGGTTGGCGTCCTGCGGCAGGAACGGCACCGAATCGGAAAACACGACGGTGCCGTCGGGGGCCGTGACCTGAATGGTCGGTGCGTACCCGTTGCCGAGCAGGTAAATACTGGTGCCGTTGGTGCGCAGCGGTCCGTTGACCTTGACGACGCCGGGCTCTGGAGCCTCACCCCTGGGGGTGACAGTGACGTCGGCGGTAAAGTCGATCGGCTGCCCGTAGGCCTGCAGGTTCTGCTGTTCGTAGGAGACCGAGAAGTCGTCGAGGCTCAGCGTGTACGGGTCGAGGGTGGTGTCATCGAAGAAGCGCCCAGGGTTGAAGGAGTCGTAGGCGAGCAGGGTGTTCACGAAGGTCTGGCCTTCAACCAGCACGCGCTGGCCGGCGAAGCCGTAGCCGCCACCGACGCCGACGGTCACCAGAATGCCCACGAGCGCCGCGTGAAAAACGAGGTTGCCGGTTTCCCGTAGGTACCCACGCTCGGCCGAAACGGATGATTCGGTGTCGGAATCGAAGCGGGCGACGCGGTAGCCGCTGGATTTCAGGACCGTGCGGGCGTGGGTGATGGCGGTGGCGGCATCCGCTTGCGCCGGCGCGTCTCGTTCGGTGAAACCCGATAGTCGGGAGAGCCGGGCCGGCGTGGTCGGCGGCTTGGCGCGCAGGGCCTGAAAGTGGTGCTTGGTGCGCGGAATGACGCAGCCGATGAGCGAGATGAACAGCAGCAGGTAGATCGCCGAGAACCAGGCCGAAGTGTAGACGTCGAAGGCCTGCAGCTTGTCAAGGTTCGGCGCGAGGTCGGGGTTGTCGGCGAAGTACTGGGTGACGCCGTTCGGGTCGGAGCTACGCTGCGGCACGAGCGACCCTGGAATGGCCGCGATGGCGAGCATCAGCAGCAGGAACAGCGCGGTGCGCATGCTCGTGAGCTGACGCCAGAACCAGCGCAACCAGCCGGTCAGGCCAAGTTTGGGCTGCACGACGCCGGGCCCCTGTGTCTGCGGGCGGGAATCGTAGTGGTCAGATGGCCGGGACAAAGTTGCCAATCACCCCTTGCAGATCGAGGAGCCAGGTGTTCCAGATGCCGCTCACCATGAGTACTCCGATAACGACGAGCAGAATCCCGCCGAACAGGTTGATGGCACGAATATGCCGTTTCAGGAATGCGACCGATCCGGTGGCCCAGTTGAGTCCGAGTGCGATCAATAGGAACGGAATTCCGAGGCCGAGAGAATAGAACAGGGCGAGCAGGCCGCCCTGCCAGGGCGATCCGGTGCCGAGGCTGAGCGAGTTGATGGCGGTGAGGGTGGGGCCGGTGCACGGCGTCCAGCCGACCGCGAAGACCGCGCCGAGCACCGGCGCTCCGGCCAGGCCCATCTTCGGGCGCCAGTTGGTCTTAATGGTGCGTTGCATGGCACCGAACTGCCCGACAAAGACCAGGCCGAGCAAAATGACCACGACACCGGCAATGCGGGTGATCAGGTCGCGATAGGAGTTGAGCCAGAACCCGGCGGCACCGAACACGACTCCGGTGAGCACGAACACCACGGTGAAGCCGAGCACGAACAGGCCCACGCCGGCGAGCAGCCGGGTGCGGCCGCGCCGGTCACGCTTGGACGCGCCGGTGCGTCCATCGGTGAAACCACCGATGTAGGCGAGGTACCCGGGTACGAGCGGCAGAATGCACGGCGAGGCGAAGGACACCAGCCCGGCAAGCAGTGCGATGGGAATGGCGAAGAGCAGCTGACCGCTGAAGACGATCTCTCCGAAGGGATTGTTCACTCGGTCGTGCCAGTCTCCGCGATCGTGTCCCGAATCAGGGTTTCCAGAATGGACGGCGAGGTGACCTGGCCGAGAATGCGCGCAGCGACCCGGCCTTCGGCGTCGAGCACGAGGGTGGTGGGTACCGCGTTGGGCGGGATACTGCCGCTGAAGGCGAGCTGCATGGCTCCGGTATCGACGTCGAGCACCGAGGGGTAGGTCACGCTGTAGGTGTCGTTGAAGGCGATGGCGTTCGGCGCCTGGTCGCGCACGTTGACGCCGAGAAAGCTTGCCCCGTCGTTTTCGAACTGGGCGTTCAGGCTTTGCAGGTCGGATGCCTCGGCGCGGCACGGCGCGCAGCTCGCGTACCAAAAGTTGACGACGAGAACTTCGCCGAGCTTGTCAGCACTCGTCACGGTCTCGCCCGTCTCGGTCACGCCGGAGAAGTCGATAGCGTCACCGCGATCGGCGAGGGCGATCTCGGTGACGCTGCCGTCGCCGGCGATGAAGCCCTTGCTCGAGCCCTCCCGGTACTGGTCGGCGAGCGGGTCAGAAGAGCAGCCGGCGAGGAGCAACGCGGCGGCCGCGAGTGCGATCAGTGGAAGGCTGCGGCGGTTCATACGGCACCCACATCGTTGCTCGGGTCGAGAAGGGCCAGTGCCGGGCTGGCGTAGGCGGTTTCGGCGAAGTGATCGCCGTGCCAGGAGAGGGTGGTGATGCTCGACAGGTCGCAGCGGCGCTGGCGCGGGTCATGGGCGAGCCGCTCATGGGCGAGGGAGCGATGCACCATCCAGATCGGCAGCTGGTGGCTGACCAGCACGACGTCGCCCTCGTCGACCGAGTTCCAGGCCTCGTCGATCGCCGCAAGCATCCGCTCGGAGACGGCGCGAAACGGTTCGCCCCAGCTCGGCTTCAGGGGGTTGATCAGGGCCGGCCAGTTGCGCGGGTCGCGGAGCGCGCCACCCTGGCCGCGCATCCGCTTGCCTTCAAAGACGTTGGTCGGTTCGATGATGCGTTCGTCGGTGTCGATCGACAGCGAAAAAGCTGTCGCGACCGGGGCGGCCGATTCCTGCGCGCGCTGCAGCGGCGAAGCGATGACGCGCACGACCGCGCGGCCGCGTTCGACTAGTTCGTCGGCGGCGGTGGCCGCCATGAGCACGCCCAGCTCGGAGAGCCGATAGTTCGGCAGCCGTCCGTAGAGCACGCGTTCGGGGTTATAAACCTCACCGTGACGCACGAGATGCACTTGACTGGCTACCACCCCACTAGTCTACGGAGGGGCCAGCCTTGAAACCGCCGTGAGAGCGCTCAGGCGTCAAGAATGCTGATGCTCCGAGCGAGGTCATCCACGATCGGCAGCAACTCGGTCATCAGCGCAATGTTGAAATTGGCGGCGATCACCACCACGTACAGGTCGTCACCCTTCCACGCATACTGCGCAATCGCGGCAATGTCATGATCGGGCTCCCCGACGTCGGCGTAGCGGATGGTGCGCACCCCGTCACCGAGCAGCTCCGACGAAAACGTGGTCGCCGTGACGGGGCTCGTCGCCGCGGGGTCGTGCACCGCCGCGAGGTCCTCGAGGGTCAGCTCGGATGAGCTGGCGGGGTACAGCACGCTCACAAAGAAGACGTACTCCGCCGGGTTCGCCAGGTAGACAAAGCGGGACTCGGTCTCCGGTCTGTCATTTGCGATCGAGTGCAACGATTCATCGATCCAGCTCGCGGTCGCCGCATCGAGGGTATAGGCATCCGTCAACAGACCCGTGACTGTGCCGGCCCAGGCGTCGAGATCCGCGAACGGGTTCCACGGCCATTCCTCGGGAACGTAGAGCCACAGGTCACGATCAAAGTCGACCCGAATGGTTGCTGTCATGCCCAAACCACCGATTCCATCATGACGTCGAAGAGCTCGGGGAGCGCTTCCACAATTGGTTCGAACTCCGCGATCGGCGCTCCGGAGACCGAGAGCGCTGACACCAGGAAGCTCCCCGGTGCGCCGGGGACCGGCCCTGGTGCGGGCGACCGTCGCGTTCGGTCCACTGGGCTGCATTCGTTCCATCAAAAGGGCGACGGCAGTGTCTGACGGAACGTCGGTGCGCACCTCGCTCATCACGATTCCCACTGAAACTGGAACCAGCCACGGCATCGCCAGTGGAAACACGAGGTCAAGCCCACCGGCTCGGCGCGCTTCGGCCGCGATGGTGCGCAGGCCGGCCCCGAGTCGTTTCTTCTGCGGGCCGTACGTGTCAGTGGGCAGGCCGGCAAATTGTCGGTCGACCAGATTCGTAATGGCAGCATCCGCCGAGTCGCCTACCGGAATCAGAACCCAGCCCGGGGAAAGCACGAGTCGGTAGGCGCATCGAACACGCGGCGCCGATAGTGCAGCTGGCTGCGGCGAAACGGATTCAGGCATCCGCCGACGCTGGCTTCCCTGCGCGGCGAGTGCGCACCGATGGGCCCTCACGCCAGGCCAGCGGAACGAGATGCACCCAGCCCAGGATGTCGCGTACGACGAAGACCAGCCACGCCACGAGGTAGACAAACAACGCCAGCGTGCCTTCGTTATGGATGCCGGGAGCCCCGAAATAGGCGGTGCCCAACGGAATGGAGAACAGAAAGGCCACGAAGGCAAACCAGGCGAACGTGGCGCGCCCCGGTTTGGGAAACCGCCGCAGTGGCAGCGGGATGGTCCAAATAGAGAGGAACAGCATTCCGGCTGCCGGGATGAACAGCGTCCACGATTGGGGGTTGAACGCCGGATACTCGGCGCTCCAGCCGAAGAACCCGCCCTGTTCCTCGGTCGGCGTCGAGCCGGTCAGGAGCCCGAGCACCGCGATGACGAGCGCTGGCCCCATACAGACAATGACGAAAAACACCAGGGACCCGAAGAACACGCGGTCCGAGACACGGAGTGCCATCTTCTGCCAACCCGGCTTCACCATGACGATCCCACTCTCCATGTTGCCTGGTCGTTGACCTGCTTGTACCACTCGTCGAGGGAGGCACCCGCGTTGAGGACGGGGCGGTTGCTTCGCTCACCGCGTCGGAATAGTGGTCGGCCCAGGACTGAGCGATCGCTGCTTCGCCCGCCGCGTAATCACGCGCATCGATCGCCTGCCGCGCCAATGTCTGGGCCGTTTCCAGGGAATCGGCGTAGGCGGAGAGCGACGAGCCCGCCGTTTCATAGCGGCCGTGCAGCTTTTCCAGCCGGCCGGCGACGTCGCCGGACAGCTCCACGAGTGCCGACACGGCCTCGCTCCGGCCCAGGTCATCAGAGGCAATGAGCCGGCGCAGTTCGGCGGCCGATTCGCGCACGGCATCCGCAGTCAGTGTGTACCTGGTCGCCGCTGAGCGCACGCTGGTCGGGTCGCCCGGGAGCGGATCGTAACCGCTCACGACGGAGGAGTTTCAGTCAACGCTCGAGCGGGTTCGGAATCCACCGATTCGAAGCCGTCCGCGATGGATTGCCCCATCGCATGCATCTGCGTGAGCTGCTCGGTCAGTTCGTTGCGACGGTCGTCCCACTTCGAAGAGAAATCGTCGATCACGCTCGCCAAATGAGCATGCCGACCATGCGCCCAACTCCGCGCTGACTGCGCTGGCATCGCTGAGGCCGCAACGAACGGCGTCGAAATTCTCGGCGAGGCCGCGAACGGCCCCGGTATCGACCTCAAGTTTGCTCTGCGTCATGAACCGTCCCTCCCGAACCACACTCTACCGGGAGGCCCTCGGCGGGTCCCCGCGAGCGGCTCCGGCTAAGCTCGAACAGTGACTTCGCGCGTATTAATCAAGAACCTGTCCGCTCTCGACGACGGCCCCGTATCGGTGTCCGGCTGGGTCGATACCGTTCGAGACCAGAAAAAGGTGCAATTCGTCGTGCTGCGCGACGAATCCGGTGCCGTGCAGCTGGTCAATCCCCGCACAACGGATGCCGATGGCCAGGTCGTCGCGGACGAACCAGCTACCAGCATCTCCGGCCTCGCCCAGGGAACCTTCGTGACGGTCACCGGGCAGCTCAAGCACGACGAGCGAGTCAAGCTCGGCGGCATCGAGATCAAGCTGGCCACCCTCACCGTGGTGTCCGCTGCCATTCCCGAGACGCCGATCGCGGCCGACTCGAGCCTCGACAAGCGCATGGACTGGCGCTTCCTCGACCTGCGCAACCCCAAGCAGAACCTCATCTTCCGCATCCAAACCACGTTCGAGCACGCGCTGCGCACGTACTGGATCGAGCACGACTTCATCGAACTGCACACTCCCAAGCTCATGGCGAGCGCGAGCGAGAGTCGCGCCGAGCTGTTCGAGGTCGGCTACTTCGACACCAAGGCGTACCTGGCGCAGAGCCCGCAGTTCTTCAAGCAGATGGCCCAGTCGGCCGGCTTCGGCAAGATCTTCGAGGTCGGGCCGGCGTTCCGTGCTGACCCCTCGTTCACCAGCCGCCACGCCACCGAGTTCACCAGTGTCGACTCCGAGATCAGCTGGATCAACAGCCACGACGACGTCATGCAGCTGCACGAAGACCTCATGGTCGCCGGGTTCACCGCTGTGAAGGCCAAGCACGGCGACGAGGTGCTCGCCCTGTTCGACGTCGAGGTGACCGTTCCGAGCACCCCGTTCCCGCGCATCCCGTTGGCCGAGGCCAAGGAGATCGTGAAGAGCCGCGGCTACGAGGTTCCCCGCGACGACGACGACATGGACCCGGAGGGCGAGCGCCAGATCGCCGCCTACGTGGCTGAGAAGTACGGGCACGAGTTCGTCTTCCTCACCGACTACGCCTCGAGCATCCGTCCGTTCTATCACATGCGTCACGACGGAGACGCGTCGATCACCAAGAGCTACGACCTCATCTTCAACGGCACCGAGATCTCCACCGGCGCCCAGCGCGAGCACCGCATCGAGGTGCTCGAAGCGCAGGCGATCGAGAAGGGCCTCGACCCGAAGGAGATCGAGGGCTACCTCGACTTCTTCCGCTACGGCGTGCCGTCGCACGGCGGTTTCGGCATGGGCCTGGCCCGGGTGCTGATGCTCATGCTGCACCAGGCGAGCATCCGCGAGGTCACCTACCTGTTCCGCGGCCCGACCCGCCTCGAGCCGTAGTAACCCCGCCGGGCCGGTACATAATGCCGGTAAAATTTGCGACACGCCAGCCCGAGCATCTGGCGTGTCGCAAATTTACCGGCATAGCCCACGCCAGCGGATGCCCCCGCCCCGTCACAGAGATCGGCGCCGGCTAGACCTCGAGGTCCACGGCCAGGCGATCAGCAACGACGGTGCGAATGAACGCGCCGACCTTCTTGTGCTCCGGGTGCTTCTGGTAGCGGTCGAGGGCCTCGAGGTCGTCGAAGTCGGCGATAAGCGCGACGTCCCAGTTTTCGTTACCGGCAACATCCGGCCCAACCGTCAACGCCCGAATCTCGGGAACGATACCCACCAGCGCCTCCAGGCCGGCCACAATGCCTGCGGCATCATCGGCCTTCTTGCGGGGCGTGAGTGCGGTGAGCTTCCAGCAGACGATGTGGCGAATGGTCATGAGACCTCCAGTAGGGCGGCGCGCAGGCGCACGGGATCGATGCGCCAGTAGTTGTGCACTTTGCCGTTGATGAGGAGCACCGGGATGTCCTCGAGGTACAGCTCGTGCAGTTCGGCGTCATCGAGAATGGAACGTTCCTCGAACGTGATCGTGGGCGCGCCAGGGTCGCCAGCGAGCTTGGCGACGACACTGCCGACCAGGTCGCGTGCGTCGTCGCAGAGGTGACAACCGGGCTTGCCGATCAGGGTCAGGTGTGCGGTGGCCATTGTCCCAGCCTAGGGCGACTTGCACGTCGAGACGACGGGCACGGTGGCGCATCGACCAGGGAACGGTCGGGGACAGCAAAAAGCGCCAGTCCCGAGGGGCTAGCGCTTTGCTCGATGAGCAGTTAAAAAACTACGAAGTCGATCTACTTTTTATTACGACGCTGGTGGCGAGTCTTGCGAAGCAGCTTGCGGTGCTTCTTCTTCGCCATACGCTTGCGTCGCTTCTTAATTACAGAACCCACACGGACCTCACAAGTATTGGTTTAGTCGCGGGGCCCGCGACTGACACGAAAACACCATTCTACCGGACAAAACCCGCTCCAACTACTCAGGGGGCGGATCGGGCCTGATCTAGCCGTTTCTGCGCCACTTTTTCGCGGTGGCATCTTTGACGACGTGTGACATTTGCGAAGCGTCAGCGAAGGCCTTCCCGATCGCCGAAGCGAACGCACGCTGCTCTTCTTTCAGGCCAGCGTCGGCCTCAAGATCGGCGTTCTTGACGGCCTGGTCGAAGTCGACGCTGAGGAACGGAATCAGCCAGTCCTCGATCTCTTCAAGCGGTGAATACTCCAACCGGTAGAACCGGTGCTGCCCGTCTTCACGCACGGCGACCAGGCCGGCTTCGCGCAACACCTTGAGGTGTTTGGAGACGGTCGGCTGGCTCAGACCGAGGTGCCCGACGATGTCGGACACGCTCAGCTCGCCTCGAACATCCCCGGAGGGACCGCGAATTTCGCCCGCGGGAACAGCGCGCTCCAAGAGGATGCGCAGGATGTCCCGCCTTGCCGAATCCGCCACCACGGTAAAGATGTCTGCCATAACTTCAGGGTAGTCATTACTGCTGGGTAATCACCACCGCTGCGTAGTACCATTTCAAACTGGCAATAGTCGCAGGTCAATCGGGGGTTCCAGGTGTTGTCTCGAACCGGAACTGAACCATTTTTTCCGCGCCCACTCTCCATTTTGGTGCGCCTCCGCGATGGCGTGGATTCGCTCGCCCACAAGTCGCCATCGCGCTTCGCCATTCTGGTGTTCAGCGCGCTCATCCTGGTGTTCACGGTGTTGTTCTCGCTGCCGATCGCCTCGGCCGATCGCACGATCACGCCCCTGCACGACGCGCTGTTCACTGCGGTCTCTGTCATCTGCGTCACCGGCCTCACCACGGTCGACATGGCAACGCACTGGTCAGCGTTCGGCAACATTCTCGTGTTCGTCGGCGTCAACATCGGCGGCATCGGCGTTCTGACGCTCGCGTCCCTGATGGGACTGGTCATCTCGCGGCGGCTCGGATTGCGCGCCAAGCTAATGGCGGCCAGCGACTCCAACCCCTCCCGCATCCATTCCGGCCCGGTCAACGAGGGCCAGACCGTTCGGCTCGGCGAGGTCGGCAGCCTGCTGTTGACCGTCGCGATCAGCGCACTCGTCATCGAGGTCGGCGTTGCAGCGCTGCTCTTTCCCCGCATGCTGCTTGATGGCGTCGCGATCGGCGAAGCTCTGTGGCACAGCTTCTATTACGCCGCGATGGCGTTCACCAACACCGGGTTCAACCCGAACTCCGGTGGACTCGACCAGTTCGCCGGCGACTACTGGTTTCTCGGCGCGCTCATGATCGGTGTATTCCTCGGCAGCCTCGGGTTTCCGGTGATCTACGCCTTTGCGCGCGGCTGGCGCAGGCCGCGCCGCTGGTCGGTGCACGTCAAGCTCACCCTGGTCACGACGATCGCCCTGATGATCCTCGGCATGATCTTCTACATCATTCTCGAGTTCGACAATCCGAAGACCTTCGGGTCACTGAATGCCGGCGACACCATCTTTCAATCGTTGTTCATGTCGGTGATGACGCGCTCGGGCGGTTTCGCAACGATTGACATCAGCGACCTGCACGGGTCGAGCCTGCTGCTCAGCGACATGCTCATGTTCATCGGTGGCGGGTCGGCGTCGACCGCTGGCGGTATCAAGGTCACGACCCTGGCCATCCTCTTTCTCGCCGCCTTTGCCGAAGCACGCGGCAAGCAGGAGATGGAAGCGTTTGGCAAGCGCATTCCGAGCGACATTTTGCGCCTCTCGGTCAGCGTCGTGCTGTGGGGCGCGACCACCGTCGCCGTCGCCAGCATCCTGATTCTGCACATCTCGAAGCAACCCTTCGACATCGTGCTGTTCGACGTGATCAGCGCCTTCGCGACCTGCGGACTGTCCACCGGACTTACAGCGGACCTGCCGCCTGAGGGCGTCTACGTCATGGCGGCGACGATGTTCATGGGCCGGGTTGGTACAGTGACTCTCGCGGCAGCACTGGCCGCAAGCCACAGCAGGCAACTGTTCAAACGCCCGGAAGAGAGACCCATCGTTGGTTGATCGCATCAAACACGACGCCCCCGTGCTCATCATCGGGCTCGGACGGTTCGGCGCAGCCACGGCCGGCCAGCTCGACCGACTGGGCCGCGAAGTACTCGTCGTCGACACGAGCGAGGCGCTCGTATCCAAGTGGTCGGAGCGCGTCACTCACGCCGTTCAAGCGGATGGCCGTTCTCTCGAGGCCCTGCAACAAATCGGCGCGCAGGACTTCTCGATCGCGGTCTGCGCCGTCGGCTCATCGGTGGAAGCCAGCGTGCTCATCGTGGCCAACCTGGTGGACCTCAAGATCCAGCAGATCTGGGCCAAGGCCATCTCCAAGTCGCATGGCAAGATTCTTGAACGCATCGGCGCCAACCACGTCATCTACCCCGAGGCCGAGGCCGGCGAACGGGTCGCCCACCTGGTGTCGGGTCGCATGCTCGACTTCATCGAATTCGACGACGATTTCGCCCTCGTGAAGATGTACCCGCCGAAGCCGATCCGCGGCCTCAACCTCATTGATTCCGGGGTGCGCCGCAAGTATAACGTGACCGTCGTCGGCGTCAAGAGCCCCGGAAAACCGTTCACCTACGCGACCGCGGAGACCGTCGTCTCCAACCACGACCTCATCATCGTGTCCGGGGCCGAGGCCGATATCGAGCGGTTCGCCGCGCTCGGTTCCTAGCTCTCCCCCTATTTGGGGGAGACGACCGGCTAGTCTCCTATTTACGGACATTTCTCGCAGCAGCTCACCCGAGGTTGCGCGCTGACGACGTGTGCGCGAACGGAAAGGCTCACCCATGTCACCCGACGTGCCCGCTCTTGCCAACACCCCGGCCGATATTGTCGCCGCAGTTCAGACCGACACGACGGGCGAGGTGACCATCGATGGTTCCCGCCGCCGCGTCACCGGCACCGATGAAGCCGGAGTTCGCGAGGAGATCATCGGCCTCGTGGTCGAGACTGCCCGGAGCCGCGGAAAGTCGGTTCTGCTGCGGGTCAGTGACGAGCAGGGAGACTGGCCGCTGACCGTGCATCCCAACGGGAGAGTCGAATCCGCCGGACCGGTCGTCGTGGTCGGCCGCCCGAAGCCGGCGAAAACTGCGCCCCTGCCCGTTGTGAGCGACATCGAGAAACCGACGCCGTTTGCCACGCTGCTGCAGCCGCCCGTCGCAGCGCCGGCGAGCGCCCTATTCGAGTCGCTGTTGGCGCCCCCAGCGGATGCCACGCCCCCGTCACCCGCAGCGTCACCCGTTGCGCCCAACCTGGCCGACTTTCTCAGCTCCCGGCCACCGGCACCAGCCGGACCGGCCGAGCACGGCTGGCAGGGCGCCGTGCGCCGCCTCAGCGGCGGCCTGGTCTCACCCACGCCGAGTTCCACCGAGCGCAGGCAGCGCACCGCCATCGCGGCCGTGCAGCGCAGCTTGAACGGCCCGCGCACCATCGTGGTGCTCAACCCCAAAGGCGGAGCGCACAAGACCACGGCGACGCTTCTCATTGCGGCCACCTTCGGCATCTACCGTGGCGGCTACACGCTCGCCTGGGACAACAACGAAACCATGGGCACGCTCGGCGTTCGCGCCCAAGCGGCCAGACACACCAATACCGCCGTCGACCTGCTGCGCGACCTCGACCGGTTTGGCGATGCCCGTTCCCGGGTGGGCGACCTCGACAACTATGTGCGCTCGCAGGGCGACGCACAGTTCGACGCGCTCGCCTCCGACCTCGACCCGGCGGGTGCTGCGAGCATCGACGACGACGCTTTTCGCAAACTGCACACGACGCTGAGCCGTTTCTACCGGGTTCTCGTCATCGACACCGGCAACAACATGCGAGCCAGCAACTGGGAGGCGGCGGTCGATACCGCCGACCAGCTGGTGATCGTGTCGACCATTCGGGAGGACACCGGTTACGGTGCGGCGTCACTGATCGACGGCCTGCGACAGAAGGGCCACGCGGACAAGGTTGCCCAGGCGGTCACCGTGCTCGCCTCGCCGTCGAAAACCGCTGACGAGCAACTGTCGAAGCGTCTGCACGACCACTTTCGCCAACTCACCCGCACGGTCGTCGACGTGCCCTACGACGCCTCACTGGTCGGTGGCGGCCCGCTCATCATCGACGCCCTGGCACCGCACACCCGTGCAGCGTGGCTGCAGGCGACGGCGGCCATCGCGGAAGGGCTGTAATGCGCGCACGGCTGTAATGCGCGCACGGCTCTAGCGGGAGGCCTACGAGGCGGCGAGTTCCTTCGCACGGGCGAGTGCGGCATCCGTTGCGGCGTCGAAGAGCTCCTTTAGGCCGCCCTTTTCGAGTTCCCAGACGGCACGCTCGGTGGTGCCGGCCGGGCTGGTCACCTGGCGGCGCAGCTCGCTCGGCGACTTGTCGGAGACGGCGAGCAGCGCGCTCGCGCCGAGGAAGGTGCCGTTGACCATGACGGCGGCCTCTTCGGGGGTGAAGCCCTTGCTAATAGCCGTTTCGGTGAGCTGCTCGATCAGGTAGAACACGTAGGCCGGGCCGGAACCGGAGATGGTGCTGAGGGCGTCGAGCTTGCTCTCGGGCACGACCAGCACGTCGCCGACCGTGGCGAACAGGGCGCGGGTGAGCTCCAGGTCGGCGTCGCTCGATCGGGTGCCGGCGCTGATGCCGGTGACGGCCATGCCGACCACGGCCGGGGTGTTCGGCATGGTGCGGATGACGTGCACGGTTTCGGGCAGGAGCGATTCAAAGGTGTCGATGGTCACGCCGGCCGCGACACTCAGAATGAGCGTGCCGGGTGCAAGGGAACTGCCGATTTCGGCCAGCAGATCGGCGACCATGTAAGGCTTGACGGCGATGATGACGATCTGAGCGCCATCGATGGCCTTGAGGTTCGCATCCTTGTCGACCTCGGTCGCGTACGCGGTGACCCCCTCGGTGTCGGCCAGCTCAGCGGCCTTCACCGCGGTGCGGTTGGTGACCCGGATGCCGCCCGTGACGGTCACACCGGGCTTCAGCAGGCCGGCCAGAATGGCGCGGGCCATGGAACCGGCGCCGAGGAAGGCGATCGTGGGCAGAGTCACGTTCTGGGAAGAAGTCATCCGACCAGTCTACTTTTTTGCGCTCTCGGGACGCCCAAAACGGCCAGCCCGGGCGCAGCCTTCGACCGCAGACGCGCGGTTCTAAGATGTTTTCATGAGCGCATCCGGCGGAAACAAAGCAATCGTGGCAGCATTCGCGGCAAATCTGGGCATCGCAGTGACCAAGTTCGTGGCCTGGGGCTTCTCCGGATCGTCGTCGATGCTCGCCGAGGGGGTGCACTCGGTAGCGGATGCCGGGAACCAGCTGCTCCTGTTGCTCGGCGGTCGCAAGGCGAAGAAGCGGGCCGACCTGGAGCATCCGTTTGGCTATGGCCGGGAACGCTACGTCTACGCTTTCGTGGTGTCGATCATTCTATTCTCGATCGGCGGGGTCTTCTCGCTCTATGAGGGTTTCGACAAGCTGCAGCATCCGCATCCGCTCGAAAATGCCTGGCTGCCGATTCTGGTACTCGCCATCGCAATGGTGCTCGAAGGATTTTCGCTGCGCACCGCGATTCGGGAGTCGAATCACACCCGCGGCACACAGTCCTGGGTGCAGTTCATTCGCCACGCCAAGGCGCCAGAGCTGCCCGTGGTGCTGCTCGAAGATGTCGCGGCTCTCACCGGCCTCGCCTTCGCCTTTGTGGGGGTCGGCCTGACCATCCTCACCGATGAACCGCTCTGGGACGCCGTGGGAACTCTCTTGATTGGCGCACTGCTCGTTCTGGTCGCGATCATTCTCGGGATCGAGACCAAGAGTTTGCTCGTGGGCGAGGGCGCCAGCAAGAAGGACTTCGACGCCATAGAAGCGGCCATTCTGAACGGCCCGGAGACCAAGCGCATCATCCACTTGAAGACGCTCTACCTCGGCCCGGACGAGATTCTGGTCGGCGCCAAGCTGGCCTTCGACGGCGAGCACCGGTTCGCCGACGTCGCAACCGACATCAATGCCGTTGAAACCCGAATACGCGCGGCGGTGCCGCTGGCCCGCACGATCTATCTCGAACCCGACATCTTCTTCGACCCGAACCTGGCCAATCCGCCCACCGACACCTTTGTGATCAAGGGCCTGGAGTAGGCCTCAGCGCGCGGCCCGACGGGCCGGGTCCTCGAAAAACTCGCGCAGAACTTCGCCGCACTCGGCGTCATTGACGCCGGCGAACACCTCAACCCGATGGTTGAGCCGGCGGTCGCGCAGCACGTCGTAGACCGATCCGGCCGCGCCCGCCTTCGCGTCCCAGGCGCCGAACACGACCGTGGGCACCCGGGCGGCGAGGATCGCGCCCGCGCACATCACGCAGGGCTCGAGGGTGACGATCAGGGTGGCGCCGGTCAGGTGCCAGTCACCGGTGTGCGCGGCGGCCTGCCGGATAGCAACGACCTCGGCGTGCAGGGTCGGGTCCTGGTGCAGTTCCCGCTCGTTGCGGCCGCGCCCGATCACCACGCCCGCAGCATCGATGACGACGGCTCCCACCGGTACGTCGTCGGAGGAGAGCGCCGCGCGCGCCTCGCTGAGGGCGAGCAGCATCCACTCTTCGTGTTGATCTTGTGCACGCATGTGTCACCTTAAGCCGGGGGATTGCCTCTAGTAGAATTGAGCCTATGCGAGTCCATGTTGCCGACCACCCGCTCATCACGCACAAGCTCACCGTGCTTCGCGATAAGGACACGCCGTCACCGCTGTTCAGATCGCTCGTCGAGGAGCTCATGACGCTACTCGCCTACGAGGGCACCCGTGGCGTGCGGGTGGAGGCCGTCACCGTGCAGACCCCCGTGTCTGCCGCCCAAGGCGTGCGCATCAGCGACCCGAAACCGCTCGTCGTGCCGATTCTGCGCGCCGGCCTCGGCATGCTCGAGGGCATGGTCAAGTTGCTGCCGACCGCCGAGGTTGGCTTTCTGGGCATGGCGCGCAACGAAGAGACTCTGCAGCCGACGACCTACGCCGAGCGCCTGCCCGACGATCTCTCGGATCGGCAGTGTTTCGTTCTCGACCCGATGCTCGCCACCGGCGGTTCGCTCATTGCCGCCATCAACTTTCTATTCGACCGCGGCGCGGTCGACGTGACGGCCATCTGCATCCTGGCCGCGCCGGAAGGGCTCGCCGCCGTGGAGAAAGCCCTGGCCGGCCGCGAAGTGACGATTGTGCTCGGTGCCGTGGACGAGAAGCTCGACGAGCAGGGCTATATCGTGCCCGGCCTCGGCGATGCCGGCGACCGGTTGTACGGCCTGGTCTGACGCCCCGGCCTTCCTCCTGATCGACGAGACCCGGCCGGCGCGCGCAGGTTCTGCGACCGGCAACACGCCAGACCCGGTTCACATCAATAATCTTTGATTGATTAGATCTTGAGCACGGAATATTTCACAAAGTCGTGATTGTGCACGGATTCGCCGAAATGGGCGGTGCCCCGCGAACGTGGTGCGCGTCATGCGGCGACTTACCGCGACGCCAAATTGACACACGGCGTCACATTCCGCTTTACTCGCAGGTATGACAACCAGCGCACGCCCCCTGACCTCCCTCGAGGCCCCCGGGACTGCCGCCATGATGATGGCCGGCACCCCCGCCATCCGCTGTTGCCGAATGTGCCGCTAACCGAGACTTCCCCCTAGGCGTCCTGTTCCTGACTGATTTCATTCGTCAGACCGACGCCCCGAGCGCTTGTTTGAAGCACTCGCCCTCCGGCCCCACGGGCCTTCCGGAGCCACCACGAAGCAGCGCTTTCGCGCATCCGTCGAGCTCCCTTCGATCGAACAGTCAAGGACCCCTCATGTCTCTCGCACACATCCACGCCACTCGCCCCGCCCACTTCAACCGCCCCGAGCTGACCCTGGCTCCGCCGGTTGCCGCACCGCGCATTCGCGCCGTACCGACCGGCACCGAGGCTCGCGGCTTCGTGCTCTACGTCGGCATCGACGAGGCCAAGGCGGCCGCAGCCGGCACGAGCCTGAACCGTATCGTTGAGGCGCTCAAGGCCCTGGCCGCCGGCATCGCTCCCTCCGCCGAAACCTATGCCGCCGTCGCACTGGCACCGGAGGGTGCTGGCGGACGCGACGTGGACGTCGTGCGTCTCGCGCTGCAGGACCCGTCCGCACTTGCTGCGCACCGCGCAGAGCCCGAAGAGCTCGACCGCGCTCGCAGCGGTGTAGTCGTCGACATCTCCCGCAAGCGCGTCAGCCTCGACAACGAGACGGCCGCGCTGACCTACAAGGAGTTCGAACTGCTGCAGTACCTCGTACTGCGCGAGGGCCGCACCATCGACCGGGCCGAGATCATCTCCGCGCTCTGGAACTCCGCCGATGAAGAAGACACCCCGAACGAGCGCACCATCGACGTGCACGTTCGTCGCCTGCGCTCCAAGCTCGGGCGCTACGAAGACATCGTGCGCACGGTGCGCGGCGTCGGCTATCGTTTCGACCGCCACGCGGACGTCGCCATCCGCCAGTCGACCACGCCAAGCCCCGACCTGTTCTAAGCCGGTCTGGCGGGCATCGCGTGATGCCGCGTTAACGGACTGAGGGTCAGTCGCAGAGGCTACGACTGACCCTCTTCCCTTGCACCAAGAGTGTCCTGCAATCACATTTCACGTCTTCCGCCACAGCAAACGGTTGACGCACCTAAAACATATAACGAATAGGTAACGGGCGCCACCTTTCGTCAACAAAATCACCTGCGAGTTTCATGCCAAGAACCTGACCGTTCTCCGGCCTCGCAGATGCTGGCCCACGGCCCGCACGGTGCCCGCGCCCCCGCTCGAGTCTCTATTCTTGGAGAACGACATGGTAAACGAGGCAAGGAGCCGCAGGTGGTGGATCGAACGATCGCGGTGGGCGCGTGGGAGTCCCTGTTTCGGGCCCAGGTCGCCATCATGCGCAGTCTGGCGTCGAATTTTCCCTCCAAGGAAATCTCCCTCAACGAGTACGACGTGATGTTCAACTTGTCTCGGCAGCCGGACCGGCGCATCCGCTTGCGTGATCTTAACCAGCACGTGCTGCTGACGCAGCCGAGCGTGAGCCGGCTCGTGGACCGCCTCGTCTCGCGCGGCTATGTGCACAAGCACACCGACCCGACCGACGGGCGCGGCGCCATCATCGAGCTGAACGATGCCGGCCTCGCGCTGTTTCGGCGGGTCGCCGTTGATCACATGAGGTCGATTGCCGAGCGGATCGGAGAGACGCTCAGCGAAACCGAGCTGGAGCAGCTAACCGTGCTGTGCGACAAGCTGCGCATCGATTGTCCCAGCGACGACGGGGCGGGCCAGGGCTAGGCGAAAGGTGGGGCGATGGAACGAGGGCCCTACCCCTCGTCCCACCGAGGCAGTCCCTCGCAGGAATGCCTTCCTCACCGGGCGCCCGAACATTGCCCGGTGAGAAACTCGGGCGCAAGCACGTATCGGATCTTTGAAAGATAAAACAAATACAGACTCGTTGAGTTTTGCTCACGTCTGCCGATCGTATCCCAGCTTGGGGGTGGAAAGCCTAATCTTGCGCAACCACACAGCATCCCGTCTACTCTGACACTATGACTTCTCTCGCCGGCTCATCCATTCTCGTCATCGGTGCCACCGGCGGTTTGGGCCGTGAGATCGCGCGACTCCTGAGCGCGGATGGCGCCCTGCTCACCCTGCACGGTCGCCATCCGGAACGCATCAGCGAGACCGGAATCGCCGGAGCCCCCGTCACCGGCGACCTGCGGGATCCGGGCACGGCCGCCCAGCTCGTGGCCGCGGCCCTGGCCGCTCATGGCCGCCTCGACGGAATCGTGAACGCTGCCGGACTCGTCGCCTTCGGACCGATGGCTGAGGTCTCGGACGAAACGATCGATGCTCTTCTGGCGGTCAACGCGACGGCACCCATGCGCCTGCTTCGGGCCGCCTATCCCGCCCTGGTCGAATCCTCCGCCGCGCATCGCGATCCGTTCTTCCTCACTCTCAGCGGAGTGGTGAGCGAGAGTCCGACTGCGAACATGGCGGCGTACTCGGCGTCGAAGGCCGCCCTCGCGGCATTCGGCAAGGCGGCGGGCCGGGAATTGCGGCGGGACGGCATCCGCTTTCTCGATGCCCGACCCGGGCATACCGAAACCGGACTGGCGACCCGACCGATCCAGGGGTCAGCGCCACGGCTGCCCACGGGATACAGCCCAGCGAATGTCGCCCGTCGCTTGGTCGACGCGATCATCGCCGGCGAGCGCGACCTGCCGAGTACCGCTTTCGCCGGGTAGGCCTACCAGCGGGTACGCGCACGCTCCTGGGCGACAACCGCGTCGCGGTCCCCGAGCCGCCTCAGACCGGCTAGTGGCTGAGCCATGCGGTGATTACCCCGGATGCGCGGTTCCACGCGATCGAGGAACGCCCAGTAGCCAGCCGTGAATGGGCAGGCCTGTGGGCCCAGCCTGATTTTCGGATTGAACCGACAGCTGCCGCAGAAATCCGTCATCTTTGCAATGTAGGCGCCACCCGAGGCGTAAGGCTTCGTGGCGACTATTCCGCCGTCCGCGTGCTGGGACATACCCACAACGTTTGCCGGCATAACCCACGGCGTTCCGTCGACGAAGGCATTGATAAACCAATCCGACAGCGCCGACGGCTCATATCCCCTCTGAAGCGACCAGTTGCCGAGAATCATCAGACGTTGAATATGATGCGCCCACCCGGTGCGGGACACTTCATCGAGCACGTGACTCAAACACCGCGCTTCGACGGCAGCACCATCCAACTGCAGGAACGCTGGCGGCAGGGGCTCGTGGGCGGCGAGGAAGTTGCTCCGGGCAACGTAGTTCTCACCGAGGTGCCAGTACAGGTGCCAGACCCAATCCCGCCAGCCCATGATCTGGCGCACCACCGCCTCAACGCTCGCCAGCGGCACGCCACCGGCACCGTAGGCGGCGACGACAGCGTCGATGACCTCCTGCGGGTGCAGGAGGCCCAGGTTGAGTGGCACGCTCAGCCGCGAGTGTGCCATCGTGCTGTCTCCGGTCAGCGACGCGTCCTCAAAGGGCCCAAAGTCTGACAAACGGGTGTCAATGAAATCATCGAGCGCCGCGAGCGCTTCCGCGCGGGTCGCCGCGAAACGACGCGGACCATCCGCTCCGATCAGGTGCACTCGGCCGTCCCTTACGAGCTCGTCGAGGTCGCGACGAACGTCGTCGTCGATGTCATCCTCCACCGGAGCCCACGGGTCGGGCAGGCCGAGACCGACCGCATTTCGCGGGGGCGCCTGTCGATTGTCGTGATCGAAGTTGAAGCGGCCGCCCTCCGGCTCCGGTCCCCGCATTAGGACGCCCGTTTTCGCTCGCACGTGTCGGTAGAACTGCTCCATCACGAGTCGGGATGCCGGTCGTCCGTCAGCCCAGCGAGCAAAGTCCTGCTCGCTCGTCACGAACCCCCTGCTGGGCAAAACGGATGCCCCCAATTCGGCGACCAGGGCGCGCGCACCCCACGACGTGGGGTTGATCACCTCCAGTTCGCGACCGGCGAGAACGTCCCGATAGTGCTCTGCGCGCAGGAACTCGACGCGATCGCCCAACTCGCGGGCTCGGTGGCGAAGCGCACTCAAGATGAGGTGCGCCTTGGCCCGGTGATACGTGCGGCGCTCGAGAACGGCAGACGCCTCAACCAGCACAATCGGCCCGCCGTCGTCGTAGTGCGGGCCGAGTTGGTCAGCAAACAGGAAGCGGGGAAGGGACACGAGACCGATTCTACGTAGGTTGCGTCGGCCTGGCCAGATTCTCACAAAAAAGCCCCGCTCGACGTAACGTCAAACGGGGCTGAATCTGTGCGCCCGAAGGGATTCGAACCCCCAACCTTCTGATCTAGGGTCGTGGTTTTTGCCACTATTTAATACCGATCAGCAGCGTTCAGGTTTAGCGGTCTGATCAGGCTTTTGTGGACTCCCGTTGCCAATTGCGGCACTGGTCCGGGAGCCCCATAGTGGCGAACGCAATGTGGCGCATGGCGGGCCAAAGTGGCGAACCGTCTTCACCTGCCGCGACGGCGACATCGCCAGCCGCCGTCACGCTTACGGTAGCAAACACGGGATTCGAGCAGTGCGCCCGCCAACATCGGGATTCCAAGACCCATGGTCTCTTCCATGTAAATACGGATACTGCCTTCCGTATTTTTAAGAAAAAGGCAATGATGAGGTCATCATCCTCTCCGAAGATCCGGTCGCGGCACGCACCTGGCGCTCCGGATACGCCAGCCTCGCGCAAACCTACGCCGACCTGTGGGCGAGCCCAGGATGGCAAGCCGCCGAGTTCACCCGTGCGCTGAAAGCAAAACTATTCACCGACGCCGATTGGGAGCAACGCACCAGTGCCTAACCTCTACGAAGACGAGAACGGAGTCATCCGCGCACTCGTCGACCGGCTGGGTCACGACCTCGAGCTGGTGGTCCGACCTCGAGAAGGTCGTTCAGCCCAGCGCAGAAGCTGACGCACCTCGCCGCGTAAGACGCGGCTATCAAGAACCACAAGGGCGGCGCCTATCTGCGCACCGAAGGGCTGTATACCTCGCAGATCACGGAATGGCGCAAGCTGCGTGACGCCGGTACTCTTGCGGGGAAGAAACCCGGTGAGAAGATTGGCCGGTTAACGCCGGAGCAGGCGGAAATCGCCCGGCTGCGCCGCCAGCTGAGCAAGACCGAGCAGCGCCTCGAGACGACGGGGGTGGCGTTCGAGATCATGTCAAAAATGCACGAGCTACTCGAAAGTCTTTCGAAGAGCTCGCGGGACGAAACACCGTGCGCGTAGCCGTAATGACCGCCTACCGCGAACTGGCCAGCCGAGGAACCTCCACTCGCGTCGCGGCCGATCTGGTCGGGATGCCCCGAGCGATTCAGTACCAGCCACGCACCAAAGATTCTGACCATTCCCGCGACGGCATGGATCAACAAACCAGCCGACAAACCCACCGAGAACGACGGGCTCGAACTAGCCGCCTAAACTCCCACTGGCCTCATTCACCTTGATAAATTCCGCTGCGTCCGAAAAACTTCCGCAACCACAGAGCGTCGAGTGCGCGATGGCGTTAACGGGCGAGACCGGCCAGCCCCGAGGGGGTCGACCGGTCTCTTCGTAACTAACGGGTGCTACTTGGTGAGCTGAGACAGCTCGGGGTTCTCCGCGTACGCCTCGACAGCGTTAGCCGCGGTAACGATGACTGGCGTGAGCAGGTCAGCGGGGACGATCTTGTTGCCGTTGTCATAAGACTTGGTGTCGTTGACGGTGGGCTTGTCGCCAGACTGCAGAGCGGATGCCATGGCGATGGCTTCTTTGACCAGCGCGCGGGTGTCCTTGTAGATGGTCGAGTACTGTACGCCGGACATGATCAGCGGGATCGAGGCGGCCTCGGAGTCCTGACCAGTCACGACGGGGAGCTCAGCCTGGCCGGCATCCTGCACCGAGGTGATGATGGCGCGGGCGAGGGTGTCGTTCGGCGAGAGGACGCCGTCGACGGACTCGGTCTGGTACGTGCCCTGCATGAGGGTGTCCATGCGACGCTGGGCATTCTCCGGCTTCCAACCGTCGGTTGCCGTCTGGCCAATGTCGGTCTGGCCGGAGACGATCTTCAGGGTTCCGTCGTCGATCTTCGGCTGGAGTACGTCCATGGCGCCGTTGAAGAAGACCGCGGAGTTCGAATCGTCGGCGGAACCTGAGAAGAGCTCTACGTTGTAGCTGGTCTTGTCCGGGAACTTGGCGGCCATGCCGTCGAGGAGAGCCTGTCCCTGGAGCTGCCCAACCTTGAAGTTGTCAAACGCGACATAGTAGTCAACGTCGTCGGTGTTCAGGATGAGGCGGTCGTACGCGATAACGGTCACGCCCGCGGCCTTGGCGTCAGCGACCTGGGTGCTGAGCTGCGCGCCGTCCTTGGCGCCGATAATGATGACCTTGGCGCCGTTGGTAACCATGGTGGAGATCTGCTGCTGCTGGTCGGCGACCGCGTTGCTGGCACCGGCGTACTGCACGTCGCCCTTGAAGCCAGCGTCGGCTAGTCCCTTTTCGAAGAGGCTGCCGGCGAGGACCCAGTTCTCACTGGTCTTGTCGGGAAGTGCGACGCCGATGAGGGAGTCGGCGCTGAAGCCACTGGCGGGCGCGTCGGTTCCTGCCGCGCTGCCGCGTCCGGTGTCGGAGGAGCAGCCGGTGAGGCCGAGTGCTGCAACTGCCATGACGGCGGTCGCAGCAAGAAGGATCTTCTTCATGAGGTTGTCTTTCTTTCTGTGTGTGGTGGTGAAGGGTGGAAGTTTGAATCAGTGGGTGAGAATTAAT
The DNA here is from genome assembly GCF_004403435.1 of Cryobacterium sp. TMT1-66-1. Classification (NCBI taxonomy): domain Bacteria; kingdom Bacillati; phylum Actinomycetota; class Actinomycetes; order Micrococcales; family Microbacteriaceae; genus Cryobacterium; species Cryobacterium sp. TMT1-66-1. The sequence continues at coordinate 11,451 of NZ_SOGP01000004.1, read as the reverse complement.
TCTTGAGGTCGGCCGGCACCGCGGTGTCCGGCGTTCCGCCGCCCGGCGTGACCTGCGCTGAGGTGGAGTTGTCGGTTAGCCCTTGGCCGCTCTTGTTGCGCGTCATCAGCCCGATGATCGACGGACGTCCCTGTGACTTGTTGTAGACGTCGACGCCGACGGCGATCAGGAGTACGAGGCCCTTGATGATCTGCACGAGGTCGGACTGGATGCCTTTGAGCGCCAGTCCGTTCGACAGCACGGCCATCACGAGTCCACCGATGATGGAGCCGGCGACGGTTCCGATACCGCCGGAGACCGCCGCGCCGCCAATGAACACCGCGGCAATCGCGTCGAGCTCCCAACCGGTTCCGTCGAACGGTCCGGAGGCCTGCGAGCGAGCGACGAAGATCATGCCGGCCAGCGAGGCCAGTACCGACATGTTCATCATCACGAAGAAGTTGACGCGCTTCGAATTGACGCCCGACAGCTCAGCCGCGTGCTTGTTGCCGCCGACCGCGTAGATGTGGCGTCCGATGGTCGTACGGTTCGTGAGGAACGAGTACGCCACGACCAGCACGGCGAGGATGATGCCGGAAACCGGGAAGCTCGTGCCAACGCGACCGGTGGCGAACAGGTAGGCGGCCACCAGGACGACGCCGCCGAGGATGAGGACGCGGAGCACACTGAGCCAGACGGGATCGGATTTCGCGCCCATCACCTTGCGGGTGCGGCGGCCACGCACCTCGAGGCCGATGAGGATCAACACGACGAGAATTCCGAGGAGCATCGTGGCATTGTTGACGCCGAAATTCGGCCCGAACTCGGGGAGGTAGCCCTTGCCAATGCCCTGGAAGCCCGTGCCGACGGGCACAGTGGCCGAGTCGCCGATGAACTGGTTGCCACCGCGCCAGATGAGCATGCCAGCCAGTGTCACGATGAACGCCGGGACCCCGATATAGGCGACCCAGAATCCCTGCCAGGCGCCGATCAGCGCACCGACAACGATGCCGAGGATAATCCCGGCCCACCACGGGAAGTTCCAGTCCTGCATGGCGAGGGCAACGATGATGCCGGTGAAGGCCGCGACCGATCCGACCGAGAGGTCGATGTGGCCGGCGATGATCACCATCACCATGCCAATCGCCAGGATCAGGATGTAGGAGTACTGCTGCACGATGTTGATGATGTTGCCGGGCTGCAGCGTCTTACCCCCCGTCCAAATCTGGAAGATGATGATGATGACGACGAGGGCACCGAGGATGCCGAACTGCTTGAGGGAACCACCGCCGCCGAACAGTTTCTTCAGGTCACGGATGTTGGATCGGCCGCTTTTCTCAGTATCGGATGCGCTCATTACGCGACTACTTTCTGTGAGTCCGAGGTCATGCTGCGCATGAGGGTTTCGGGATCGGCCTGGGCGACCGGGAGTTCGTTGGTGATTTTTCCTTCAAAGATCGTGTAAATGCGGTCGGAGACGCCGAGGAGTTCGGGCAGCTCAGACGAGATCATGATGATGCCAGTGCCCCGCGCAGCGAGGTCGCGGATGATCTGGTAGATCTCGGCCTTGGCCCCCACGTCGATGCCACGGGTCGGCTCGTCGAGGATCAGCAGGTCTGGATCGGTGAACATCCACTTCGCCAGCACGACCTTCTGCTGGTTTCCGCCGGACAGCTTGGTGACACCCTCCTCGACTGTGGGGGTTTTGATGCGCAGGCTCTTGCGATACTCCTCAGAGACCCGCGTCTCCTGCAACTCGTTCACCACGATGCCGCGGGAGATTTTGCCGAGCTTGGCCGACACAATGGAGCGCTTGATGGTGTCGAGCAGGTTGAGGCCGAGCGACTTGCGGTCTTCGCTCACGTAGGCAATGCCGTGGCCGATCGCCTCGGAGACGGTGCGCAACTTGATCTCCTCACCGTCCTTAAAGACCTGGCCGGAGAGGAACTTGCCGTAGGAGCGGCCGAACAAGCTCATCGCGAGCTCGGTGCGGCCGGCACCCATCAGCCCGGCGAACCCGACGACCTCGCCTCGGCGCACGGTGAAGCTCGAATTCTTCACGACGAGACGCTCGGTGGTGAGCGGATGCTGCACCGTCCAGTTGCGCACCTCGAAGAAGACCTGACCGATTTTGGCGGAGTGCTCGGGAAAACGATTCCCGAGCGTACGCCCGACCATGCCCCGGATGATGCGGTCTTCGTCGACGCCGTCGGCCTTCACGTCGAGGGTCTCGATCGACTTACCGTCGCGGATGATCGTGATCTGGTCGGCGATCTGCTCGATCTCGTTCAGCTTGTGGGAGATCATGATCGACGAAATGCCCTTACCCTTAAGACCGAGGATCAGGTCGAGCAGGTGCTGCGAGTCGTTTTCGTTAAGCGCGGCGGTGGGCTCGTCGAGGATGAGTAACTTCACGTTCTTGTTGAGAGCCTTGGCGATCTCGACGAGCTGCTGCTTGCCGACGCCGATGTTCTTGACCTGGGTGTCTGGGTCGTCATCGAGTCCGACACGGGCGAGCAGTTCGACCGAACGGCGCTGGGCCTCAACCCAGTTGATGATGCCGCCTCGGCCGGGCTCGTTGCCAAGGAAGATGTTCTCTGTGATCGAGAGCTCAGGGATGAGCGCAAGTTCTTGGTGGATAATGACGATGCCGGCGGCCTCGCTCTGCTTGATGTCGCGGAAGCGCACGACCGAGCCCTCGTAGACGATCTCGCCGTCGTAGGTTCCGAAGGGGTACACGCCGGAGAGCACCTTCATCAGCGTGGACTTGCCTGCACCGTTCTCGCCGCAGATCGCGTGGATCTCTTGGGCTCTGACGGTGAGAGACACCTTGTCGAGGGCCTTCACGCCCGGGAATTCCTTGGTGATGGACTGCATCTCCAGGATGGTGGGGTGACTGTTGTGAGACGTCTCCACGTCTGACCTCCTCGTCTGGCAGGACCACAATATTGTGCCCCATTTCTAGAATCTAAACCCCACGCCCGTTGTCGTCAACTTGTGAACACAAAAACATGGCAACGATCAGCTTAGGGCGGGGTGAATCCCCGAGTGTTGCAGCACGAGCGCCGCGCCGCCGAGTGCCTCGGCTCGCTCGCCCAGCGACGACATCACCAATTCCGTGGTCTCCACGATCATCGGCACGGCGTAGCGCTGGAGTCCGCGGCGGATCGGACTCAGCAGCATCTCGCCCAGATCGGCCAGTGGACCGCCGACAATGATGGTGTGCGGGTTGACGAGGTTGGCTATCGCAGCGATCGACCGGCCGACGGCGAAGCCGGCGTCGTCGACCACGCGGATGGCGCGTTCGTCGCCCGCGAGCACGAGGCGCACGATGTCGCGCGTGCGCACCGGCCGATCGAGGGCACGCGAGAGCATGTCAATCATGATGGCCGTCGAGGCCACCGTCTCAAGGCATCCGCGGTTGCCACAGCGGCACAGGAGCCCGTGCTCATGGATGGGAGTGTGGCCGATTTCACCGGTCAGACCGATGTGTCCAAGGAACGGTCTTCCGTTGAAGATGAGGCCAGCGCCGATGCCGGTGCCCACCTTAATGAAGACGACGGTGGGCGTGCCGGCGTGCGGACCCCAGGTGGACTCGGCGAGGGCGCCGAGGTTGGCGTCGTTCTCGAGGTACACCGGCAGCTCGAAGCTCTCCTCCACCATTCTGACCGTGACGCCGACCCACTCGGGCAGGATGGCACCTCTGACGACGGTGCCCGTGCGGCTATCGATGGGCCCGGGCACGCCGACGCCCACGCCGAGCACGGCCGAGCGTTGCACGCCAGCTTGCAGGAGCGTGGAGGTGAGCAGGTTGGCTGCGATGTCGAGCGCCTCGGCCGCCGTGTAGCCGAGCGGGATCTCGACGTCCTTCTCGCCGATCACCCGGTAATCGACCGTGGCCACGATGATGCGCACATGGCGGCGCCCGAAGTCGATTCCGACCGAGACCGCGCCGTCGGTCGACTTCAGGCTGACCAGCTGGGCACGCCTGCCGGAGCTCGTGGTGGGCGACGTCGAGACCAGTCCGCGCTCGACGAGCACTTTGACGATGTTCGAGACCGTGGCGTTAGAGAGCCCCGTATTGCGGGCGATATCGGCCTGCGTCGTGGGTCCGGAGGAGACCAAGTTGGATAGGATTCGCTGTTGGTTCGACAGTCGAAGGGCGCTCTGCGACCCTGGGTTCCTTGTTGGTCGAACCGGCATGTATCCAAGAGTGCCGCATTTTGACGATGTCGTCAATAAATGAACGCACACGTGGCCTTGTCATCGACGATGACGAGGCCACGTTGCAGAGGAGTACCTGTTTCGTGAGATTTTGAACGTTCTTCGCTGAGCTCCCGTCAGTGAAGGAACCCGCCGGTTTGAGGAAGTTTCGCTCTACCCTTGACGGGCTGCTACTCCAACCCTCGTTGCAAGGCCTGTAAACGAAAAAACCCCGCCTTACAGGCCTAAGGCCTGATGAGACGGGGTTTAGCTGTGCGCCCGAAGGGATTCGAACCCCCAACCTTCTGATCTAGGGTCGTGGTTTTCGCCATTATTCGACGTTGATCAGCAGTGTTCAGATTTCGCAGCCTGATCAGGCTTTTGTGGACTTCCGATGTCACTTTCCGCACTGGTCCGGGAGCCCCATAGTGGCGAACGCAATGTGGCGAATTGCGGGCCAAAGTGGCGAACCGTCTTTAACTACAGTGACAGTGACAGCGACATCGTCAGCTACCCTACGATCATAAACGCGGGATTTGAGCAGTGCGCCCGCCAACATCGGGAATCCAAGACCCATGGTGCTCTTCCATGTATATACGGATGCTGCCTTCCGTATATTTATGAATTCAGCAATGATGGTGCGATGAAGAACGTGGAGATAGTCTGGCGCACATTGGCCGACGCCGCGCTGGACGATCAACGAGACTGGGCCAGCATCGGCGCTATCGCCGACGCAGCTGCCGTAGCGCCGTCCACCACTCATCAGGCGCTGGGCCGACTTCTCGACATCGGAGCTGTTCGCGCCAATTCGCGTCGCGGTTACACCTTCGTCGCGCCGGAAAAGCTTCTCGAAGCTTTCGCCGCGCACCGCAACCTGCCTGCCTGCCTGCCTGCCTGCCTGCCTGCCTGCCTGCCTGCCGACACGATGGTGTCAACAACCCTGCCGGCTACCCAAAACCTTCTTGACGACGTCGAGGGCGACTACGCGCTGAGCGGCAGCAGCGCTGCTGTGCACTACCTAGGTGGCCGCAACACTTTCGCCGATCTCGGCCGCCGGATCGTTTACACCACCCAAGCACATGCGCAGGCTGACTTTCCTGTGGGCGATGAGGTCATCATCCTCACGGAAGATCCGGTCGCGGCACGCACGTGGCGATCTGGATACGCCAGCCTCGCGCAAACCTACGCCGACCTGTGGGCAGGCCCGGGATGGCAGGCGGCCGAGTTCACCCGCGCGCTGAAAGCGAAACTATTCACCTACGCCGATTGGGAGCAGCGCGCCAGTGCCTAACCTCTACAAAGACGAGCATGGAGTCATCCGTGCGATCGTCGACCGGCTGGGTCACGACCTCGAGCCGTCGATTCTCATCGGCGGGTGGGCAACGTTCGTGCGAGTCGGAGACGAAATCAGTCTCGACATCGACCTCATCACCTCCCAGGAGAGCCGCCACAAACTCGAACAGCTGATGACCGACCTCCCGCCCAGCAATAACCACCAAGGAGGAAAGCTCCGGCAACAACCGCGGAAGGTCAACTCGCCGCTTCACCCGTGTCCACTTACCGGGGGCAAGGCCAGCCGCTATCCGGCTCCGACAGGCGAGCATTAGTTAGAAGGCGGCGGCCTGCGCCGACGATCCCGCGCCGTCCAGCGTGCCCGACAGTGCGTTCGGCGTGGCGCCGGCTTCGCTCGCGGCCCACCCGGCCAGCATCAAGCCTGCAATGGCGGCACCGGCCAGCGGATCTGTCGCTAGCCTTAATGAGTCCGAACGGTTGTCTGACCGACACCGTCCGAGCCGCGGGTCAACGACGCCAAACGGCGCTCAGCATGCCCGAACCAGAAATGAGAACCACCATGACCGTTTCGAACAAAGTCGCACTCGTCACCGGAGCCGGACAGGGAATCGGACGCGGCATCGCACTCCGCCTCGCCCAGGACGGCTACGACATCGCCGTCGCCGACCTCGACTTCCAGGCCGAGAAGGGCGCCGGTGTCGTCGCCGAAATCGTGGCTCTCGGACGCAGGGCCGTCTTCGTCACCGCCGACGTCTCCAACCGCGACGACGTGTTCGCCGCCGTGAACACCGCGGCCGAGAAGCTTGGCGGGTTCGACGTGATCGTCAACAACGCCGGCATCGCGCAGGTCACACCCATGCTCGAGATCACGGCAGAAGACATGGAGAAGATCTTCCGCATCAACGTGAACAGCGTCGTCTGGGGAATCCAGGCCGCGGTCGCGAAGTTCGACGAGCTCGGCCACGCCGGCAAGATCATCAACGCCGCTTCCATCGCCGCCATTCAGGGCTTCCCCATCCTCGGCGCCTACTCGGCGTCGAAGTTCGCCGTGCGCGGCATCTCCCAGGCTGCCGCCCAGGAGCTCGCACCCCGAGGCGTCACCGTCAACGCCTACGCCCCCGGCATCGTCGGCACCGGCATGTGGGACCTCATCGACGAGAAGCTCAGCGCTATCAACGGCAAGCCGCGTGGTCAGAACCTCAAGGAAAACGTCGAGGGCATCGCACTGGGCCGTATCGAGACCCCGGAGGATGTCGCCAAGATCGTGTCGTTCTTCGCTGGCCCCGACTCCGACTACGTGACCGGCCAGGTCCTACTCGTCGACGGCGGGATGCTCTACAACTAGAGCCCGACACGCTCGGGAGAGCGACGCCCAGTGACAAACGGATGGTGGGGTCGGGAGCAATCCGGACCCCGCCATCCGCGCGCGTGCTGGGTACCCCTAGGGAGATTCGAACTCCAATAACCGTCCGCTCAGTGTCGTCGATGGCGTCAAGAGCCGCGCGGATTCAACGTTTTTGGGTCACAGTGAGGTATCCAGATTCACCCAAAGTTTTTCAAGTGCAAAATGTGGGCACGCTTGCGAGGATCACGCGTCACCTTGCCGGCGTCGCAGTCGCTACGCGGCACCGGTGTATCCTCCAGCGAAGTACCCCGACGGGAACGCTCATCGGGATCAGTCGACGGCTCTAAACCGTTCAAGCCCCGCACGTGTGTTGTCATCCACAACAAAAGTTGGGTCCATCAGAAAGCCCCGCAGTTCATCACCCGCACGCGCCCCCACAGAGCGCCGCGACCGATACTGGCGATTATGACAAGTGATAATGCCTCTATAGCAGAATCTGCCGATTAAGCAAGCGTGATTGAGCCTTCTTAGGAACTGATCACCGAGCGGCGATCGATGGAGTATGTACTGACGCCGAAGCGTTCACAGAATGAAGTGGCAGAGAACAGTAACAACGTCCCGTGCGGCCGGTTATCACTTTGCTCGCGACCTGTAGTCGGCGTGTCGTGCGGACCCACATCGACAACGGATGCAACCAGAGCCGCTCGGACCAGCCTCCGTACAAAACCCTTAGCTGGGTTTCGCGACGCGGAGAATCGACGACCAGCGTCAGTCGTCACCGCTACTGTAAGCGCATGGCAGTTGTAACGATCGACAGTGAACCAGCACCTACTCCCCCGGTTGCGGCCGACAAGGTTTTCGTCGTTCATGGGCGCAACTTGGCCGCGCGGGACTCAATGTTCGTTTTCCTCCGCTCCTTGGGCCTCAAGCCGCTCGAGTGGACTCAGGCCCTCGCACTCACTGGATCGGCATCGCCATACATCGGTGAGGTTCTCGACAGGGCTTTCGATCACGCCCAAGCGATTGTCGTCCTTATGACGCCAGACGATATTGCGTACATTGACCTCCCTTACGCTGACGGCGTCGACGACCCAGAACGGACGCCTACCCCGCAGGCACGCCCCAACGTCCTCTTCGAAGCCGGCATGGCCATGGGACGCAACCCAAACCGAACTGTTCTCGTCGAGCTCGGCGCCATTCGTCCATTCAGTGACGTTGCCGGCAGGCATGCCGTCCGGCTGAACAACTCGCCTCACACGCGGATAGACCTAGCGAATCGGCTGCAGAACGCTGGCTGTCCGGTCGACCGAACAGGCGCTGATTGGATGACAGCAGGCGACTTCACACCGCCCGACACCTCAAACGGACTTACTCGGGCCCGCAGAATCGCGAGCAACGACCGTAGAGGACCACGCGTAGACGCACGCTGGATCAGCAACGGAAGCGGTCACTTCGACGAGCTGAAAGTCACCAACAATGGTTCGGCACCACTCTTCAACGTCACATTTGATGTCCCCGAGGGATTGAAGGGCATCACCTTTCACCAGGACGGGCCGCTGAAGAGGCTGCCCGCCGGAAAAAGCTTCACCGTACGCGTGGACGCCGCTGGCAAACACACGATGGGTGGTTCGATAGTGCCCGATCAATTCGACATCCTTGTGCTCGCTGAGCTCGAAGACAGCACTGCATTTCAAGAAGAAGTATTCATCGATATGAATGGATAGGCCAAATGAACATTAGTTTTCCTCTGGATCTAGATGGCTTTCTTCGACGCGAGTGCCCACATTGCGAACAAGAGTTCAAGTGGCATCACGGCAAGACCGAGGAAGCTCCGCAAGACTTCGTCTATCCGGACGTGCATTGGTGTCCCCTCTGCGGCCAGTCTGCAGCTATCGACCAATGGTGGACGCCGACACAGCTGGACTATCAGCGGGCTGTAGTCGTCGGTCCTCTCATGGATCAAGTAGCTGACGAACTATTTAGTGGAATCAGCGATAGTAAGAACTTCAAGGTGACGCGCGCATCAAGTCGGCGCGAAGTTCCGGACCCTCTCGTCGAGCCCGATGACATGATCATCGTCGAGCCCCCGTGCCATCCCTGGGAGCCCGTCAAAGTGGATGACGATGCCAAAGCTCCCTACTTCTGTCTCATTTGCGGAGCTTCCTTCACGGTCTAGGCGTGCGAAGCTGAACCCGTGACCCGGTGCCTCACCTGACGCAGGAATGTCCTAACTCCGAGAGAAAAGTTTCGCTCCGTCCGAACGAAGCTCCCCCGCCGGTGAAACGTGCCGATACAGGGTCTGCCGGGTGATACCGAGTTCCTTGCACAGGTCGCCAACCTGTGTTTCCTTCTGCCCCATCGCGGCCATGGCCAGGCGTACCTTCGCCGGCGTCATCTTGAACGGGCGCCCGCCGGTCCTCCCCCGTGCTCGAGCCGCGGCAAGCCCAGTAACCGTGCGCTCAGCGATGAGGTCATGGACACGTGTTGACCAGGTGGCGTTAACACGACCGAGTCGGTCGAGTTTCCAGACCAGGAGGGTTTCGCCCGTGCGGAGGGCCTTCAAGTGGCGAGTAGGGCTTGTGGGTAGCGCCAGTCCAGGGACTTGGTGTGTAATCGCGTGACATCGTGGACAGTGGATCTCAGAACTTCGTGGACGCTGGGTCTCACGGCTTCGTGCACAGCTACCGTCCTGGCTCACCGAGCACTGCGGGGAGATCAGTCTGGCGCTGGGCGAACTGTGTCTGATATTCCGCGTTCTTGCGTTCCCAGGGTTTCGTTGGGTGGGTCACGCCCACGCCTTGGATGGAGTATGAGGCAACGTATCGGCCTCGGACGTTTAGCGCGACCATCGGCAGCGGGAATGAGAACACGATCTCAGCGGTGACGGGATCGGTGGGCAAGAACGCGTCGTCGGTGATCGTCCGGTAGAACGTGCGGTCGGCGTACGTCGTCGGCAGGGAGACCTGGTAGCCCTGAAAGTAGACCTGCCGGTTGGCTTTGGTGACCTCCACGAGTGACTGATCCGCTGTTTGTGGCCGTGCGTTGTCGTCGGGCATAACCTGCCCGGACTTGGAGATCGTCAACGACGCCCGGTGAAGGTCTGACTGTCGTCGCGCGCGAGCCTGCCGGTACTCCGAGGCTTTCGCTTCCAATACCGACAGCGGGATCGGCTCGGTCGCTGGCGTGTGCTCGAGCAAGTCCCACGCCGCCCGCGGCGTAGCTTGTTCGAGGGCTTGATGCGGTCGGCGGTTGTTGTAGTGCTCCCGGAAACGGTGGATCCGGACACGGAGATGCTCGAGAGTGGCCGGCCGGTCGGCGTCGAGGAAACGGATCAACGTCTGGTGGGAGCGCTCGTTCTTGCCCTGTGTGGTGGGCTTGCCCGGCAGCGCGCTGATCGGCATGGTGCCTTTCGATGCCAGAAAGATCTCCACGGAGCCGATCGTGCCTGCGCGCAGCTGGTTGAACGCCAGCGAGTTATCCGGTAACACTTCCTGGGGTGCCCCGCATGCGGCGATTGCCCGTTCGAGGACGTCCTTGGCATCAGCACTGTTCTCATGACGCGAATACGCGGCGGAGCCCACGTCGTATCGGCTTGCGTCGTCGAGCAGTTGATATACCGTGACGGTTTGCCCGTTCGCCAGCCGGTACTCGAACGCGTCCAGTTGCCACAGCGACATCGCCGTCGCGCGCACGAACGGGATGTAGGACGACTTCGGTCGCTTCTTTGGTGACGCGTCCACCTGCCCGACGCTGGCCAGAAGACGTGCGATCGTCGCCACCGACGGGACCTTCCCTCCAGGGAACCCGCTATCCATGGCCGCTTCGTAGTAGATCGAGCGGGGACCATAATCCCAGCCATCAGTCTTGAGCTGTTTGCGGATCTTCACCACCTCATTCACGACGACCTGCCCATAACGCCGGGCTGGGACGTTCGGGGCGCGGGAGCGTGGGTGCAGCGCAGCAGTAGCCTCGTGGACAGCTCGCCCGCGGATCTTGTAGAACACGCTCCGAGAGATCTTCAAAAAGCGGCAGAACGCGATAATCGACAGCGCGTGAGGCTGGGTCGGGTCGTAATTCATGATCGCGGCACGAGTCTGGGGTGAAAGAGAATTCGTCATTCCCTGACTATGACCGCCGCAAGTGTCTCCGATGCTGTGAGACATCGTGTCCACGATGTCATGAGATCGTGTGTCCACGATGCGCTGAGACAGGACACACGAAGCCATGAGACCCAGCGTCCACGAAGTTCTGAGATCCACTGTCCACGATGTCACGCGATTACACACCAACTACCTGGACCCCTGAACCGTCCCGGGTTTCATGCCGCCGTTTTGTTGGCGGCTTCGATATTTATCGGGCCGTTTGTTCCAGCGTAATAGTGGAGCTCATATTCAGCCGGTGGCATGTTCCCCAGGGCGCTGTGTAGACGCCGATTGTTGTACCAGTCGAGCCAGTCGAAGGTGAGTTTCTCGACGTCGGCGAGGGTCTTCAGCGGACCGGTTATGAAGGGTGAGTTCTTCGCGACGGCCTCGTTCTTGTAGAGGCCCATCACGGTCTCGGCGGCCGCATTGTCATACGCGTCACCGACCGTGCCGATCGATGCGACCAATCCCTCGAGCGCTACGGTCTCC